>NZ_JBHWYR010000006.1:0-43106 GCF_042728695.1 Bacillus sp. NPDC060175 | reverse complement strand
GATCTAGATGTGAACATAGAGTGAAAGAGCGAGGGAGTTTTAAATAAAAGATAGAAAAAACAAAAAATAAGACCATCACATATAGGATGGTCAAGGAAGGGGACAATTTATGTCAATTTAATTAGGGATGGAAGCTATTCAAAGACACTGGGGAATGTCTTATAAATTAGGGAGGAATAGCTCCGATACGTATACTATAAAAGGTGGATGTGACCTAGATGTGAACATGGAGTGAAAGAGCGAGGGAGTTTCAAATAAAAGATAGAAAGAACAAAAAAATAAGACCATCACATATAGGATGGTCAAGGAAGGGGACAATTTATGTCAATTTAATTAGGGATGGAAGCTATTCAAAGACACTGGGAAATGTCTTATAAATTAGGGAGGAATAGCTCCGATACGTATACTATAAAAGGTAGATGTGACCCTCGTGTGAACTTGGAGTGAAAGATATAGGAATTTGAAAAGGGATAAAATAGTTGTTGTTGTAAGAGTTATAGTATAAGTGGAGATATAATAGAGAATATTCTTTTGTAAAATGATAGGAATCTGAATATAAATAAAAGTTGAAATCTATAAAAAAAAGGATTATGCTCAACTATATTATAAGAATATAAGGTTTATCCCGCTACTTGTAGGCTCTTAAAGAGTCTTTATTTATGAGGGGATAAAAGCTTCACTTGATAAAGGGAGTTAGTGATATGGAAGTAGCAAAAAAACAAGGGTTGTATAATCGCCTTGTACGATTAAATCCACCACAAATTTTAGCATTAGGCTTTTTTTGTTTAATTGTGGTCGGAGGATTGTTATTAAAGTTACCGTTTGCAACGAAAGTACATATTAGTTGGGTAGATGCTTTCTTTACAGCTACGTCGGCAGCGACTGTAACGGGTTTAGGTGTTGTAGATACTGCAAGTACGTTTACGATGTTTGGTGAAATTGTTATTATGTTTTTAATTCAAACGGGTGGTCTCGGCCTTATGACGATTGCCATTTTAATTGTTTGGGTATTAGGTAAAAAGATCGGTTTACGCCACCGATTATTAATTGGAGAAGCATTTAATCAAACAAATATTGGTGGTCTTGTGAAATTAGTGAAACGAGTTTTTATTTTTTCTATTTGTATCGAGCTAATTGGAGTTATCTTTTTATCGATTCGCTTTATTCCAGAGTTTGGTTTTGGAAAAGGTTTATACTATAGTATTTTTCACGTTATTGCGTCATATAATAATGCCGGCTTTGCGCTTTGGCCAGATAATTTAACAAGATATGTAGGGATCCTATTATTAATATTGGGATTTGTTCTTTAATTGTAATAGGAGGGTTAGGGTTTACTGTATTAATTGATATATGGTATAGCCGTAGTTTCCGAAAATTATCACTGCACTCCAAAATCATGATTGTTGGAACGATAGCACTTAATGTTATTGCGATGATTGTGATTTTTGTATTGGAATATAATAATGTGAAGACTTTGGGACACTTATCTTTAAATGAAAAGTTATGGGCTTCATTCTTCCAAGGAATTACACCTCGTACAGCCGGTTTTAACACGGTAGATTATGGGGGGATGGAAGAGTCATCGATACTATTTACGATGGTATTAATGTTTATTGGTGCGGGAAGTGTATCGACAGGCGGTGGAATTAAGTTAACGACATTCGTTATTTTAATTACATCAGTTCTTTCTTTCTTTAGAAAGAAAGAGGATTTTGTTTTATTTCAGCGTACTATTAAAATGTCGACAGTAACGAGAGCATTAGCAATTGTCGTTGCTAGTCAAATACTTATTTTAACAGCGGTATTTGTATTAATGCTTACAGAAGACTTCAGTTTTATTCAGTTATTATTTGAGACAATTTCAGCGTTTGGCACAGTAGGGTTAACAATGGGGATTACTGCAAAGCTATCGGCGTTTGGAAAATGTATTATTATGTTTGTTATGTTTTGTGGATTAATCGGACCGTTAACACTTGTGTTCTCTTTGGCACGACCAGCGAAACAAAAAATTAAATATCCATCAGAAGATGTATTTACAGGATAAGGTATCCCGCATAAAGCGAGATACCTTTTTCTTTTTAAAAAAGAGAGAACAATAAACCAATAATCGCCGCTCGGAATAATATCGCAATGAGTGCAGCGATACCACCCACAATCGCTGCGGTACCACCAGTTACTGTAGCTCCGCGATTATAAGCGTAAATGCCTAGTAGTACAGAAACAAGACCAAATAGTGTCGGAAATGTAAAGAGTGATAATATTGCTAAAGCAAGAGCAATAAAACCAGCAGTCGATCCAGCTGCAGATGATCTTACATCATCGTTATCTTTATCATCATAATCAATGCGCTGTGGTGCAACTTCAGCTGCGTATTCTTCTTTATAGTCACTATAATCACTATCTATTCGATCTCTTTTTTTATATTCATCAAATTTCTCAGTCAAAGTAAAGACTCCTTTCATAACAAGGTTCAATAGTAGTATGTTTCTCTTTACTGTTTTTATCCGAACGTGTACAGGGAGTAATATCCAATTGGAAAGTGAAAAATATTTTTTCAAAATAGGAAAACTTAGTATGACTTCCTCTATTTTGGAAAGTATAAAAAAGAATAATGAGGAAAGGGTGTAGTACATAATGGAACATCCAATTGAAAATTTAATGAAAACAGCAATGACAAATTTAAAAGAGATGGTAGATGTAAATACGATTGTTGGAAGTCCGGTTTCAACAGCTGACGGAAATGTAGTATTAACAGTGTCTCAAGTGGCTTTTGGTTTTGGAGCTGGTGGAAGTGATTTTAAAGGGGATTTTATTTCTGAAAAACATAATGGCGGACAAGGGCAGCATAAAGAGAACAAGCAAGTGCATCCATTTGGAGGCGGGAGTGGGGCTGGGGTTTCCATTAGTCCGGTGGCTTTTTTAGTTGTAGGTTCTAATGGGGTGCAAGTATTACATTTAAATAGTAGCACCCATTTAATCGAAAAAGCTTTAAATGCTGTACCAAGCACTGTAGATAAATTTGTGAACGGTCGCTAAAGGTGAACTTGCATTTTTTAGGAATTGTGATATATTAGAAAAAGTGCGCTTAAGGACGATTGAAATAATTGAAATGTAAATATATATGATGTGCGAAATAAGGGAGAGGAATTTATGATTAATATCAAAAATTTGGTAGTCGGCTTATTTATGCTAGTAAGCGGATTTGTTGTATATATAATAAAAGAAAAAGCTCCATTTTAAACAGACAAACCGTTAATGTCTGTTTTAAATTTGTGAAAAATGTTGACAAGTTATTGTATTGATGTTAAAATTTTAATTCGTGTCTCGGTTAAAGCTAGTGTAAAGTAAATAAATCTTATGAATATAATACGAAAAGTTTGCGAAAGATCGGGTAGTCTTACCAACAACTTTTGTGAACAAACCCTATAAATTGTATATGTAAGCTTTATATGTATACTAGTGAATCAAGGAGCGGTCAGTGGAACCGTAATGATGAGAGAGAGGTAGGGCTTTCATCCAGTATATGTTACTTTCCCGTTAGGTGAATATAAAAAAGAGGGCTCCTTTTGAAAAGGAGCCCTCTTTCTATAGATAAATTGAAACTATAATCAGTGAGACCATTCCCGTTAAATGTTAGCTCACAAATAATGGGATAAAAATGATTAAGTGCGGTTTTCAACTTGTTGACAAATTTCATCTGTTGTTAAACCATGTGCTTTAATTACAGATCCTTTTATCGATGCATCTGCAATACCCATCATATTAGAATCTTGCCCGGTTACAACGCAACAATCACATCCATGTGCATCATTTTCAGAGTTAAGTGAAACGACTTCATGTCCTTGTTGCTGAAGAGCTTGTTGAACATCTGTTAAAGAGTTCTCAACGCCAATTCTAGCCATAATTTTCACCTCCTACCATCTAGTTGCTAGTATGCTCAAGTCCATAGCATATATTTATGAAAAGATGGTAGGAAGAGATTATTTGTTTAGTCGTTATATACACCAGTAAGCATTTGACTAACGAATTGATCATTTAATGTATCTTGTGCTGAACCGTTATTAGATTGAATATCGATTGAAGCTGTATAGTTGTTATGTTTCCTGCCATTTGGTTCTACTTCAACGTAATTATCGAATTTACAAAACCCTTTCGTATCCATTAGATCGAATAGTTGTAGCATTTCTACTACCTCTTGTCTCGTTCCTTTAATTTGTACACACGCCATTTTAATTTCCTCCTTCAATTTGACAAATTGTTTTTTAAAAATAGGATTATGATTACTAAATGAAAAATATGAATGTTATTTTTAGACAGCGTTATTTTTGTTATTTTCCCCCTTTTTCACCAAAAGTCGTTGTATATTCCCGAATTTATAAAATCGGACGTCCGTTTATTGAATACAATAGATTCGTATCAATTGGCGAAAACCCTTCTTTTAAACAAATATTTTTTTAGTAGAATTTAGCGAAAAAAAATTTTTATTTTTTTTGTAAACGTTAACAATGTTGTTAAATCAATATAATCAAAGATGTATGTACGATTAAAAATTAGAAATTTTCTAAAAATTCACTTGATTTATTTGAAAAGGAGAGTAAACTAGGAAACAATAAAAAACTCATAGAACATAGGGGGCGCTTTCAAGTGAACGAGCAGTGGATTTTCTTAAATGGAGAATTTGTTCCAAAAGACGAAGCAAAGGTTTCAGTATATGATCATGGCTATTTATATGGCGATGGAGTGTTCGAAGGAATTAGGGTATATAGCGGTAATGTTTTCCGTTTGAGAGAGCATCTTGTCCGGTTATATGAATCAGCGAAATCCATCATGTTAGAAATTCCATATACGTTAGAAGAAGCAATGAAAATTGTTGTTGAAACGATTCGACAAAACAAACTATCTAATGGATATATCCGCCTCGTTGTATCAAGGGGACCTGGGAATTTGGGATTAGATCCCGATTCTTGTACGAAACCAAATGTAGTAGTAATTGCAGAGCAATTATCTTTATTCCCACAAGAATATTATGAAAAAGGGATTCCGATTATAACAGTTGCAACGCGTCGTAATCGCCCGGATGTTTTATCGCCTCAAGTAAAATCTTTAAATTACTTAAATAATATTTTAGTTCGCATTGAGGCGAAACTAGCTGGAGTACAAGAAGCACTTATGTTAAATGACCAAGGATACGTAGCTGAAGGCTCTGGAGATAACGTATTTATTGTGAAGGGAAATAAATTGATTACACCACCAAGTTCTGCTGGAGCGTTAGAAGGTATTACACGAAACGCGATTTTAGAAATCGGCGAAAAACTTGGATATGACGTAAGAGAAGAATTATTTACAAGGCACGATGTATATGTAGCTGATGAAGTATTTTTAACAGGAACAGCTGCTGAAGTAATTGCTGTTACGACAGTAGATGGAAGAACGATTGGTTTAGGTAGAACAGGGCCACATACGAATCGTTTATTAGAAGAATTCCGTAAATTAGTTGTAGAAGATGGAGAGAAAATTTACGAAGAAAATAAAGTTGGATAATAGCTCTTTATGACATGATAAAGCGTTGATAGGGAGGAGTAGTTGACTGTGAAGCCTCACAGAGAGTCGGTGGTTGCTGGAAACCGATGGTTCACGTCGACGAACATCACCCTTGAGTGCTAAGCTGAAGCGTTTGTTTAGGCTTAGACGGTAGCTCCGTTATTAGCTAGACTCATCCCGAGTCACTGAGGCAAGAGTATTCTTGCGAAGAAGGGTGGTACCGCGAAATCTTTCGTCCCTTCAGCACATAGCTGGAGTGTGGACGTAGGATTTTTTTATTTTATAAATGGTTTAAAAAAGGGGGCTTATAAGAAAAATGTCTTCAAAAACGGAAGAGAAACTGGCAACTGGTGCACAGCTATTGTTAGAAGCGCTAGAAAAGGAAGAAGTAGAAGTGATTTTCGGGTATCCAGGTGGTGCGGTTTTACCTCTATATGATGCGCTTTATGATTGTGAAATTCCGCATATTTTAACGAGGCATGAGCAAGGTGCAATTCATGCTGCTGAAGGATATGCAAGAATTACAGGAAATCCAGGAGTGGTAATTGCAACAAGTGGACCGGGTGCTACAAATGTTATTACTGGTCTAGCTGACGCGATGATTGATTCATTACCGCTTGTTGTATTTACAGGGCAAGTAGCAACAACGTTAATCGGAAGTGATGCTTTCCAAGAAGCAGATATTATGGGGCTTACGATGCCGGTGACAAAACATAATTATCAAGTGCGAAAGGCATCGGATTTACCCCGAATTATTAAAGAAGCATTTCATATCGCTAGAACAGGAAGACCGGGCCCAGTCGTAATTGACCTTCCGAAAGATATGGTAGTAGAGCAAGGCGAGAGATGTAGCGACGTACAAATGGATTTACCAGGATACCAGCCTAATTATGAACCGAATCTACTACAAATAAACAAATTATTACAAGCGATTGAGGTCTCAAAAAAGCCATTAATTTTAGCTGGAGCAGGTGTATTGCATGCTAAAGCATCGAAAGAATTAACAAGCTTTGCTCGCAAATATCATATTCCAGTTGTTCATACATTACTTGGTCTTGGTGGGTTTCCGCCAGATGATGAACTATTTCTAGGGATGGGAGGAATGCACGGTTCATACACCGCAAATATGGCTTTATATGAATGTGACTTACTTATTAATATAGGCGCGAGATTTGATGATCGTCTTACTGGAAATTTAGCTTATTTTGCTAAAGAAGCGATTGTCGCACATATAGATATTGATCCAGCGGAAATTGGGAAAAATGTGCCGACTGAAATCCCTATTGTTGCGAGTGCGAAGCAAGCATTAGAAGCTATACTCACTTTTAAAGAAGGGGAAGTAGATCACAATGATTGGCTTTCGTTATTGAATAGTAGAAAAGAAAAATACCCTCTTTCTTACAAAGAACATGCAGAGCGTATTAAACCTCAATATGCAATTGATATGCTATACGAAATTACGAAAGGAGAAGCGATTGTAACAACAGATGTTGGGCAACATCAAATGTGGGCAGCTCAATATTATCCATTGAAAAACCCAGATAGATGGGTAACTTCTGGGGGATTGGGAACAATGGGCTTCGGGTTTCCAGCAGCAATAGGTGCACAAATCGCAAAGCCTGAAGAACTAGTTATTGCAATTGTCGGTGATGCTGGATTTCAAATGACCTTGCAAGAACTTAGTGTGTTGAAAGAGCATTCTTTACCGGTTAAAGTTTTTATTTTAAATAATGAAGCTTTAGGGATGGTAAGACAATGGCAAGAGGAATTTTATAATAGGCGATATTCGCACTCCTTACTTTCATGCCAACCAGATTTTGTCGCACTTGCCAATGCATATGGCATAAAAGGTGTTCGTATTGAAGACCCACTTCTTGCAAAGCAACAATTACAGTATGCAATTGAATTAAGAGAGCCAGTCGTAATTGATTGCCGCGTACTTCAATCTGAAAAGGTTATGCCGATGGTTGCACCAGGGAAAGGGGTTCACCAAATGGAGGGGGTGGAGAAAAGGTGAAGAGAATTGTAACAGCGACAGTTCGAAATCAAAGCGGTGTGTTAAATCGAATTACAGGTGTTATGACACGTAGACATTTTAATATTGAAAGTATTTCAGTAGGTCATACGGAATCATCGGATATTTCGAGAATGACGATTGTTGTACACGTTGAAAATGAACAGCAAGTTGAGCAGTTAATTAAACAACTTCATAAGCAAATCGATGTACTGAAAGTATCAGATATTACAGAAGAAGCGATGATCGCTAGAGAACTTGCACTTATTAAAGTAGCAACGTCTGTAGCAAGAGCAGAATTATATAGTTTAATTGAACCGTTCCGAGCCGCTGTAATAGATGTTGGGAAGGATTCCATAGTGGTGCAAGTAACAGGTACCCAGGAAAAAGTAGAAGCGTTAATTGAATTACTTCGTCCATACGGTTTGAAAGAAATTGCTAGAACAGGTGTAACAGCATTTACACGTAGTATGAAAAAACAAGATAAACAAGTTATGTTAATTCAATAATTATTTAAAAAATAGGGGGAAATGAAAATGGCGAAAGTTTATTATGAAAAAGACGTAACGGTAAATGTATTAAAGGAAAAGAAAGTAGCAATCATCGGATATGGATCGCAAGGCCATGCACATGCACAAAACTTACGTGATAACGGATTTGATGTAGTAGTTGGACTGAGGAAAGGGAAGTCATGGGATAAAGCGAAAGAAGATGGATTTTCCGTATATACAGTAGCGGAAGCAGCAGAAAAAGCGGATGTAGTAATGATTCTACTACCTGATGAACTGCAGCCGGAAGTATATGAAGCTGAAATTGCACCAAACTTACAGGCAGGTAATTCTCTTGTGTTCGCACATGGCTTTAATGTTCACTTTGATCAAGTAAAACCGCCAGCTAATGTAGATGTATTTCTAGTAGCACCGAAAGGTCCAGGACATCTAGTACGTCGTACATTTGCGGAAGGAGGAGCTGTTCCTGCATTATTTGCAGTATATCAAGATGCAACAGGAGTTGCGACTGAAAAGGCACTTTCATATGCAGATGGAATTGGGGCGACGAGAGCAGGTGTATTAGAAACAACGTTTAAAGAAGAAACAGAAACAGATTTATTCGGAGAGCAAGCTGTACTTTGCGGCGGAGTGACTGCACTTGTAAAAGCGGGATTTGAAACGCTAGTTGATGCTGGCTATCAACCTGAACTTGCATATTTTGAATGTTTACATGAACTGAAACTAATTGTTGACCTTATGTATGAAGGTGGACTTGAAAATATGAGATACTCAGTTTCAGATACAGCGCAGTGGGGTGACTTCGTATCAGGACCACGCGTTGTTACTGAAGATACAAAGAAAGCGATGGGGGAAGTATTAGCAGAAATTCAAGACGGTACATTTGCAAGAGGCTGGATTGCAGAGCATAAAGCAGGAAGACCAAATTTCCAGGCGACAAATGAGAAAGAAAATGAACATGAAATCGAAGTAGTTGGACGTAAATTACGTGAAATGATGCCTTTTGTACAGCCCCGAGTAAAGGTAGGGATTAAATAATATGAAGCAGATTTTGTTCATGGATACGACGCTTCGTGATGGCGAACAATCACCAGGAGTTAATTTAAATGAACAAGAGAAATTACAAATTGCGAGGCAACTAGAGAGACTTGGTATTAATGTAATGGAAGCTGGATTCGCAGCGGCTTCTGAAGGTGATTTTCAATCGGTAAAACGTATCGCAAATACCATTCAAAATGCAACGGTTATGAGTTTAGCTAGAGCAAAGGAAAGCGATATTCGAAGAGCATATGACGCAGTGAAAGGTGCTGTATCTCCTCGTTTACACGTATTTTTAGCTACGAGTGACATTCATATGAAATATAAGCTTTGTATGTCGAAAGAAGATGTATTAGATAGCATTCAGCGCTCGGTTACACTCGGAAAATCATTATTTCCAACAGTACAATTTTCAGCAGAAGATGCGACAAGAACATCGAGAGCATTTTTAGCTGAAGCAGTAGAAGTAGCGATTCGTGCAGGAGCGAATGTAATCAATATTCCTGATACAGTTGGATATACGAATCCGGAAGAATATTATTCTCTTTTTAAATACTTAAAAGAATCCGTTCCTTCGTATGAAAAAGCAATTTTCTCTTGTCATTGTCACGATGATCTTGGGATGGCAGTAGCGAATTCGTTAGCTGCAGTTGAAGGCGGAGCGTTACAAGTAGAAGGAACGATTAATGGAATTGGAGAAAGAGCAGGAAATGCAGCCTTAGAAGAAGTCGCAGTTGCTCTCCATATTAGAAAAGATTTCTATGAAGCAGAGTCCTCTATGACGTTAAAAGAGATTAAAGCGACAAGTACATTAGTAAGTCGTTTAACAGGTATGGTTGTACCAAAAAATAAAGCGATTGTTGGAGCAAATGCGTTCGCTCATGAATCAGGTATTCATCAAGATGGTGTTTTAAAAGAAGTGACGACATATGAAATTATTGAACCGGCGCTTATAGGTGAATCTCAAAATCTATTTGTACTTGGAAAACATTCTGGACGTCACGCATTTACGGAAAAAATGAAAGAATTAGGCTACGAATTTACAAACGAAGAACGAGATGCGGTGTTTGCAGCATTTAAAAAATTAGCTGATCGAAAAAAGGAAATTACAGAAGAAGATTTACGTGCGCTTATGCTTGGTGAAGCAGCATTTTCGGCACAACAATATAGCATTACGCAATTGCAAGTACACTTCGTATCAAATAGTACACAGTGTGCAACGGTTGTACTAAAAGATGAGGAAGGGAATATGTACGAAGATGCAGCAACTGGTTCTGGAAGTATTGAAGCGATCTATAATGCAATTCAAAGAATTTTAGGATTAGAATGTGACTTAGCGGATTATCGCATACAATCTATAACGCAAGGTCAAGATGCACTTGCACATGTTCATGTTGAATTAAAAGAAGGAACTCATCAAGTATCAGGTTTTGGTGTTGCGCAAGACGTATTAGAAGCATCGGCGAGAGCGTATGTTCATGCGGCCGGAAAATTAAAATCTTTCATTACTCTTGTGAAGTAACTGTTTGATAAGTGAGGGGATCGTCCCTTACTTATCAAAATATATTTCTGAAAATTCAGATAAAAAGGAGTGTTTTACTTGGAAAAACGTATCGTTTGTCTAGCGGGTGATGGTGTTGGTCCGGAAGTTATGGAAAGCGCGAAGGAAGTATTGCATATGGTAGAGAGGCTATATGGACATCATTTTTATTTGCAAGATGAGTACTTTGGCGGAGCTGCTATCGATTTAACTGGGCAACCATTACCACAGCGAACACTTGCCGCTTGTTTAGCGAGTGATGCGGTTTTACTTGGAGCGGTTGGTGGACCACGGTGGGATGATGCGAAAGAAAGGCCAGAGAAAGGATTATTAGCTTTAAGAAAAGGACTTGGTGTATTTGCGAACGTTCGCCCTGTAACAGTAGAAAGCGCAACTGCACATTTATCGCCATTAAAAAACGTAGATGAAATTGACTTCGTTGTCGTTCGTGAACTAACAGGCGGTATTTATTTCTCTTATCCAAAAGAAAGAACGGAAGAATCGGCAACTGATACACTTACGTACCATCGTCATGAAATTGAACGTATCGTGTCGTATGCTTTTCAATTAGCGAGTAAGAGAGAGAAACAAGTAACCTCTATTGATAAAGCGAATGTTTTAGAATCTAGTAAATTGTGGAGAGCTGTTACGGAAGAAGTAGCTCTTCGTTATCCTGATGTTGAATTAGAGCACATTTTAGTAGATGCAGCTGCTATGGAGTTAATTCGGAATCCAGAACGTTTTGATGTAATTGTAACCGAAAATTTATTCGGTGACATTTTAAGTGACGAGGCTTCTGTATTAGCAGGGTCATTAGGAATGCTTCCATCAGCGAGTCATGCGGAAAACGGGCCGTCTTTATATGAGCCTATTCACGGATCAGCACCAGATATTGCAGGGAAAAATAAAGTGAATCCAATTGCGATGATGCGTTCAGTTGCGATGATGCTCGGACAATCATTTGGATTAACGAGAGAAGGGTATGCAATTGAATCCGCAATTTCTGCAGTTCTTAAATTTGGAAAAGGTACAGCTGATATTGGGGGAGATGCGACGACAACTTCATTTACAAAAGCGGTTATTCAAGAAATGGAAGAGCAAGCGCTAGTAGGGAGAGGACGATAATGGGTAAAAGATTACTAGATAAGCTTTGGGAAAGACATGTAGTTGCAACGAATGAAAATGGATTGGATTTATTATATATCGATCTTCATCTCGTTCATGAAGTAACGTCACCGCAAGCCTTTGAAGGCTTGCGGCTTGCAAATCGAACTGTACGGAGACCGGAATTAACGTTTGCAACGATGGATCATAATATTCCAACGATAGATGTTTGGAATATTACCGATCGTATTGCGAAGCAGCAATTGGATACACTTCGTGAGAACTGTAAACAATTTCAGGTGTCATTAGCTGATATTGGTGATGAAGAGCAAGGAATCGTTCACGTTATAGGACCAGAACTTGGACTCACGCAACCAGGGAAAACGATTGTTTGTGGTGATAGTCATACAGCAACCCACGGTGCTTTCGGTGCTTTAGCGTTTGGTATTGGTACGAGTGAAGTAGAACATGTATTAGCAACTCAAACGTTGTGGCAACGAAAACCGAAAGCGATGGGGATTGAATTAAAAGGAAAGTTACCGAAAGGCGTTTATGCAAAGGATATTATTTTGCATCTTCTCTCAAAGTACGGTGTAGCGGTTGGAACGGGGCATGTAATGGAATTCTACGGAGAGACGATTCGTGATATGGGTATGGAAGAGAGAATGACACTTTGCAATATGGCAATTGAAGGGGGAGCGAAAGCTGGCATCATTGCACCAGATGAGAAAACATTTTCTTATGTAAAAGGGCGTGAATATGCACCGAAAGACTATGAAACGTTTACGGGAAAATGGTCGGAGCTTTATACAGATTCAGATGCAATTTATGATTTACATATTTCGGTAAATGTTACGGATTTAGCACCGTATGTCACTTGGGGAACAAATCCTAGTATGGGTGTTCCTATTGATGAAAAATTACCAGAGAAGCATAACGAAAATGATGAAAGAGCATATTCGTATATGGGATTGAGTCCTGGACAAAGTACTTTTGAAATTCCAGTTCAGCATGTCTTCATTGGGTCTTGTACAAATTCTCGATTATCTGATTTAGAAATTGCAGCATCTGTTGTAAAAGGGAAAAAAGTGAAAGACGGTGTGCGAGCCCTCGTTGTGCCAGGTTCTAAAAGGATAAGAGAAGCAGCGATGCAAAAAGGATTGCATCGTATATTTGAAGAAGCGGGGTTTGAATGGAGAGAGCCTGGATGCTCAATGTGTCTTGGAATGAATCCGGATCAAGTGCCTGAAGGAGAACATTGTGCATCTACTTCAAATCGTAATTTTGAAGGAAGACAAGGAAAAGGGGCAAGAACACACTTAGTAAGCCCAGCTATGGCTGCAGCAGCTGCGTTATATGGTCATTTTGTTGATATTAGAAAGGAGAGTTACGATGGAACCATTTCATATTCATAAAGGTACTGTCGCAGTACTTATGAATGATAACATTGATACAGATCAAATTATTCCGAAGCAATATTTGAAGAGAATTGAAAGGACGGGATTTGGAAAATATTTATTTGATGAGTGGCGTTACGATAATGAGCGCCATGAAAATCCTAATTTCTCCCTTAATGCACAAGAACGAAAAGGAGCAAGTATATTAATTACAGGTGATAATTTTGGATGTGGTTCTTCAAGAGAACATGCTCCTTGGGCGCTTGCTGACTATGGTTTCCGCGTTATTATCGCTGGTGGATTTGCAGATATTTTTTATATGAATTGTATGAAAAATGGTATGTTACCGATTGTAATGGATAAAGAGATGCGTGAACAACTTGCCAAAACGGATGCGAGAGGTCAAATAGAAGTTGATTTAGAGAATGAAGTAATTACAACGAATACGCACAGGTTCCATTTTACAATCGAGAAAATGTGGAAAGAGAAATTATTAAATGGTTTAGATGAAATTAGCGTTACGATGCAATACGAACGAGAAATTGGAAAGTATGAAAGAGAGATAGCCTTATATTAAGAAATAACGGAATATTAAAAATCTATTTACATTCAGAATTAACTGTTATATACTATGTAAAAAATCAGAGGAGAAAGGGAGTAAGTATTATGAATACAATGCAATCTATTAAAATGCTTACACAACTACATCATCATACATGAAACCCTTGAACCTAACGTGAAAACGTGTAGGCACAAGGGTTATTCCCGTTGTACCTACACTCTACTAAAGAGCCTTGTAGGTATTTTTTCTACAAGGCTCTTTTTATTTTCGGTTTAGGTGAATGGAATGAGCATACATTAGAGAGGGAAAGGTGTGTGAAATGAGATGGCAAAGTGGAAGCGTGCAAATCCGAATGGAACGAGGGATTACTTATTCGAAGAATGTACGTTAATTGAAGAAGTGGAACAAAAATTAAGACGGACCTTTTTAGGTAGAGGTTATGAAGAAATAAGGACACCTACAATTGAATTTTACGATGTTTTTGCATTTCAAAATAGGCCGATAGATGAAGAAAAGATGTATAAATTTTTTGATGAAAAAGGGCGGATTATCGTTTTACGTCCAGATATGACAATTCCTTTAGCAAGAGTAATTGGAACGCAGAGATGGGACACTCCTCTTAAAGTGACATATAGTGGAAATGTATTTCGGGCGAACGAGTCCCTTTCTGGAAAATATAATGAAATGGTACAAAGTGGTATTGAAATTATCGGGATTGATAATGTAAGAGCGGAAATTGAGTGTGTCATAAGCGTAATTCAAGCACTTCAAAAATTGAAGGTACAATCTTTTACAATTGAGATTGGGCAAGTGCAGTTATATAAATGTATTGCAAAAAAACTCTCCATTCATGATGAAGAAGAGAAGTTACTTAGAACATATATTGAGAGTAAAAATT
Source organism: Bacillus sp. NPDC060175 (assembly GCF_042728695.1). Lineage (NCBI taxonomy): Bacteria > Bacillati > Bacillota > Bacilli > Caryophanales > Bacillaceae > Bacillus > Bacillus sp. NPDC060175. The sequence goes on along the minus strand of NZ_JBHWYR010000006.1, from coordinate 28,503 downwards.
ATGCCGGTCTCTCAAATTTTATCGAAGAAAAAAAATTAGATCGGTGTGATGAAACAGTAAGATTACTTGAGAAACTACCAAGGTTATTCGGGAGTTTAGATGTTATTGAGGAAGCAGAAAAACTCGCCTCAAGTAATGAAATGAAAATGGCCATTGCAAGAGTGAAAGAAATATATGAAACAATTGAACAGTTAGGATATGGCTCTTACATATCAATTGATTTAGGCATGGTTCAACATTTGGATTATTATACGGGTGTTATTTTCAAAGGGTATATATATGAAATTGGAGAAGAGATTGTTAGTGGCGGAAGATATGATGAGTTAATTGGAAATTTTGGAGAGATGATGCCAGCTGTTGGGCTCGCGGTGCAAGTAAATCAAATAGTTAAGGCACTTCAAGAGCAGCAAGAACCATATAAACGAAAGAGAATAGATATTATGATTCATTATGAGTTAAATAGATTAGCAGAAGCGGAAAGGTTACGAAATTTACTTCAAAAGGACGGGAAGAATGCCCAGTTATCTTTATTCTCTAATTTAAACGATACTTTTCAATTTGCAAACAAGAATAAAATAATGACAGTCGTTGAGGCGAAGAGTGAGTCACTAGTGGAATATGTATGGAGAGAGAAATGGATCATCCAGAAAGAAGGAGAGGCTTCATGCGTAACATTCAAATTGCGTTAACGAAAGGAAGATTAGAAAAGCATGTTATTCCACTGTTTGAGAAAATTGGAATTGATTGTTCAGAGCTCAAAGATAAAGGAAGAAAACTTGTGTTTAAAAGTAAAAACACAAACATTTCATTTATTTTAGTGAAAGCGGTGGACGTTGCTACTTATGTAGAACATGGCGTGGCTGATATCGGTGTCGTTGGTAAAGATATTTTAATGGAATATGAGAAAGATATATATGAAATGGTGGATTTAGGAGTGGGTGTGTGTAAATTTTGTATTGCTTCTATTCCTACGTATAATCCGAAGAGTTACCGAAAGAAACGAATTGCTACGAAATACCCGCACATTACTTCTACGTATTTTCATGATAAAGGGGAGGATGTAGAAATTATTAAAATAGAAGGATCCGTAGAGATTGCTCCTCTTCTCGGATTAGCGGATGCAATCGTTGATATTGTTGAAACGGGAAAAACATTGCAAGAGAATGGATTAATTGTATTTGAGGAAATGTGCTCGATATCAGCTCGGATGATTGTAAATAAGGCAGCTTTAAAAACTAAAAAAGACGAAATATTCGGTGTTATAAATATGATGGAACAAGAAATTTTGTCAGGGAAATAGGGGGACTGTAAATGGAGATAGTTTGTGAAGATTTCCAAGAGGCTTTATCGAAAATAAAATTGCTACGAGAAAGCGCTAATATAATAGAAGAAACTGTTCAAAGAAGTGTAAGCGAAATTGTTCAAAACGTAAGGGAGAGTAAAGATGAAGCTGTATCGTTCTATACAAAAAAGTTTGATGGTGTAGAGATGAAAAATTTTCGTGTAAGTGCAGAAGAAATAAAACAAGCAAGTAAGTTTGTAGAGCAAGCTTTTTTAGAAGCGTTAGAAGAGGCAAAGAAAAACATTGTCTCGTATCACGAAAAGCAAAAAAGACAATCTATGTTTGATTGCGTGAGTGAAGGGGTAATTAGAGGACAGCTCATTCGGCCGTTAGAAAATGTAGGTGTATATGTGCCAGGTGGGACTGCTTCGTATCCTTCATCAGTATTAATGAATGTATTGCCAGCAAAACTCGCAGGAGTGAAAAAAATTGTAATGGTAACACCGCCGAGGCAAGGAGGAATTGATCCGCATATTTTAGCTGCTGCAAGTCTTGCAGGTGTAGATGAAATTTATATGGTCGGTGGTGCTCAATCAATTGCTGCTCTAGCATATGGAACGGAATCGATTCCTAAAGTAGATAAAATAGTTGGACCCGGAAATTTGTATGTTGCTCTAGCGAAGCGAGAAGTATATGGGATAGTCAATATCGATATGATTGCTGGACCATCAGAAATTGTAGTTATCGCAGATGAAACAGGAAATGCCGAATATATTGCTGCTGATTTATTATCACAAGCAGAGCATGACGTGAGAGCGACTGCTATTTGTATTACAACGAATGTACAGCTTGCTAAAGAAGTAGAAAGAGAAATAAAAAGACAGCTAGAGACGCTACCAAGAAGTGAAATAGCTCGTGAGTCAATAAAAAGAAATGGAGCAATTTTTATTGTCCCTTCTTTAGAAGAGGCGTTTCATTTATCAAATGAAATCGCTCCAGAACATTTAGAGTTACACATTAAAGAGCCAATGAATGCTCTAGCTTATGTAAAGCATGTTGGATCAATTTTTCTTGGTCCATATGCACCTGAACCGCTTGGAGATTATTTGGCGGGGCCGAATCACGTATTACCGACAAGTGGAACGGCAAGGTTTTTCTCTCCGTTATCTGTTGATGATTTCGTGAAAAAATCAAGCTTCGTTTCGTATACGGAAGAAGCGTTAAGAAGTGTACAGCATCATATTGTAGAACTTGCAAATAAAGAAGGTTTACATGCACACGCAAGAGCGATCCAAATTAGGTTTAAGGAGGAAGAATAATGCGCGAGTCTAGTCAAGTACGTGAGACGACGGAAACAAAAATTAAATTAAGTTTGCAACTTGATGAAAGTACGAACGTTTCTGTGCAAACAGGAGTTGGATTTTTTGACCATATGCTAACTTTATTTGCTAGACACGGAAGATTTGGTTTGCAAATTGAAGCTGAAGGTGATGTATTCATTGATGCTCATCATACGGTTGAAGATGTTGGAATTGTACTCGGAACTTGCTTGAAAGAATCATTGCAAAATAAAGAGGGGATTAACCGTTACGGCTCAGCGTATGTACCGATGGATGAATCTTTAGGATTTGTCGCGATTGATATAAGCGGGCGCTCATATATTGTATTTCAAGGTGAATTAACAAATCCGAAGCTAGGGGATTTTGACACAGAATTAACGGAAGAATTTTTTAGAGCAGTTGCTCATGCTGCAAATATTACGTTACATGCTCGCATTTTATACGGAAGCAATACACATCACAAAATTGAAGCTTTATTTAAAGCGTTCGGTCGAGCGCTTAGAGAGGCAGTCGATAAAAATGCCAACATTACTGGTGTAAATTCAACGAAAGGGATGTTGTAATTGATTGCAATTATAGATTATGGAATGGGAAATATTCGTAGTGTGGAACAAGCATTAAAATATATTGGAACAGAGTACATCATAACGGATGATAAAAAAGAAATATTGAGAAGTGATGGAGTTATTTTACCAGGAGTAGGCACATTTCCGAAAGCGATGGGCGTTTTAGAAGAAAAAGATTTAGTATGTGTGCTAAAAGAAGTTGGGAGCTTAGGAAAACCGCTTCTGGGTATTTGCTTAGGAATGCAACTTTTATTTGAAAAAAGTGAGGAACTACAAAATTGTAATGGATTAAATTTATTGCCAGGTGTTATTCGAAAGTTAAAAGTTCCTTATAAAATTCCACATATGGGGTGGAATGAATTAAAAAAAGAAGGAGAAATATCGCTTTGGAATGGAGTAGAGGACGGTTCTTTCGTATATTACGTCCACTCTTATTATGCAGATTGTCCGAATGAAATTGTGTATGGGGCAAGTGAATATGGAGTGAAAGTACCTGGTTTTGTAGCAAAAGGAAATATATTTGGCGCACAGTTTCATCCTGAAAAAAGTGGGGAAATTGGGATGCGAATGTTAAAAAATTTCAAAGGGGTGGTAGAAGCATGGAAATCTTCCCAGCTATCGATTTAAAAGAAGGACGATGCGTCAGGCTTTATCAAGGAGAGTTTAGTAAAGAAACGGTGATGAATGAAGATCCAGTCGCACAAGCAATCATATTTGAAAAACTTGGAGCGAAAATACTACACGTTGTTGATTTAGATGGAGCAATTGTCGGGGAGTCAGTAAATTTACCTGTCATTGAAAAAATATGCAAGGCGGTACGTATTCCGGTGCAGATTGGAGGTGGAGTTCGGTCACTCGCGGCAGTGGAGAAGTTGTTGTCAGTAGGTGTAGAAAAAGTGATATTAGGAACGGCTGCCCTTTACGATAAATCATTTTTAGAAGAAGCAGTTCGTCTATATAAGGAGCAAATCATAGTTGGAATTGATGCGAAAAATGGTTTCGTAGCAACGAGGGGCTGGTTAGATGTGTCTGAAATTTCGTACATCGATTTAGCAAAGCAAATGGAAAGTGTAGGTGTTCAAACGATTGTGTTTACGGACATTTCAAAAGATGGGACACTTGCAGGACCAAACTTTGAGCAATTAGAGTTACTGCAAAAAAGCGTGGGTATTCGTGTGATTGCATCTGGAGGTGTCGCATCTATTCAAGATGTGAAAAGATTAAATGATATGAACATATATGGCGTCATTATTGGGAAGGCACTTTACGAGAAAACGATTGATTTAGAAAAAGTGTTACAGGTAACAAAACTATGTTAGCAAAACGAATTATTCCATGTCTAGATGTGAAAGAAGGGCGGGTAGTAAAGGGTGTGAATTTTATAGGGTTACAAGACGTCGGTGATCCTGTTGAAATAGCCGCATTATATAATGATGCGGGAGCAGATGAAATCGTATTTTTAGACATTACTGCGACGCATGAAGGGCGAAAAACGATTATAGATGTTGTAGAAAAAACTGCTTCAAAAGTATTCATACCCCTCACAGTTGGCGGGGGGATTTCAAGTGTTAAAGATATGTACAATTTACTAAGAGCTGGAGCAGATAAAGTTTCAATAAACTCAGCGGCAGTGAGAAATCCGAAGTTAATCCAGGAAGGTGCGGAACATTTTGGCTCACAATGTATTGTCGTAGCAATTGATGCTAGAAAAGTAGAAGAGGATAAATGGAATGTATATGTAAATGGCGGAAGACTTAATACTGGAATGGATGCAATCGAATGGGCGAAGCACGTTGTTAAGCTCGGAGCAGGAGAAATTTTACTGACGAGTATGGATGCAGATGGAACGAAAAATGGATATGATCTTCGTTTAACAGAAACAATTTCAAACAGCGTTTCCGTCCCAGTGATCGCGTCAGGAGGATGTGGCCATGCGGATCACATTATAGAAGTATTTCAAAAAACAACAGTTGATGCAGCATTAGCAGCATCAATCTTTCATTATGGTGAAGCGACTGTACAGGATGTGAAGAGGAAATTAAGAGAAGCAAACGTTGAGGTGAGGTTATGAAACCTAACTTTGCAAAAGGTTTAATACCGGTAGTTGTTATCGAGGAAGATACGAAAGAAGTTTTAATGCTAGCTTATATGAATGAAGAAGCGTATGACAAGACGCTGGAAACGAAAAGAACATGGTTTTATTCCCGTTCGAGACAATCGTTATGGAATAAAGGAGGTACATCGGGAAATGTCCAATATGTGCAATCACTTTATTTAGACTGTGATCAAGATTCAATCGTTGTTGTCGTAAAGCAAGTAGGGCCTGCTTGCCATACGGGAGAAAAAACGTGTTTTCACTACAAAATTATATAGGGGGATACATATGGAAGATATCCTTAAGTTATTATTTAAAACAATTGAAGAACGAAAGAAAAATCCACTCTCTGAATCATATACAAATTATTTATTTTCAAAAGGTGAAGATAAAATTTTAAAGAAAATTGGTGAGGAGTGCACCGAAGTAATTATCGCGTCTAAAAATAATGATAAAGAAGAACTAGTAAAAGAAATGGTTGATGTGTTTTATCACTGTTTTGTTCTATTAGCTGAAAAAAATATTTCATTAGAAGATGTCTTGCAAGAAGTGAAAGAAAGAAATGGAAAGCTTTCGAGAGTAGGGGACCGAAGAGAAATAGATACATTATGAGGGGGAATATGGATGAAAGTAGATTATCATCTTCATTTAGAGGAAGGACCATATTCAATAGGCTGGCTTGCTAAAATAAATGATGCAGTACAATATTATGAACCGCTTAAAGAAGATAAACATTCAATGGGATGGCTTATGAAAACACAAGAACGCCTGCAAAAACGTGTGAAGGAAGGTCCATTTACAGCGAAGTGGATTGATTTATATTTAGAAGAGGCTTTGCGAAAAGGTATAAAAGAAGTTGGTATTGTCGATCATTTATATCGTTTTCATGAAGCGAAAGGATATTATGAAAAGTATGTAGATATTAGTGATTCTAAGCTTGGTCGTTTACAAAAAGAATGGTTAAATCAAGTAAGAGTAACGTCTCTTTATGATTTTACAAAGGCGATTGAAGAAGCAAAAGAGCGATGGAGTAAACGAGGGGTAACGCTCAAACTTGGAATTGAAGCGGATTATTTTATCGGCGGTGAACAAGAGTTACAAGGTTTACTAGCATTAGGAGACTTCGATTATGTAATCGGTTCGGTCCATTTTATAGATGGTTGGGGATTTGATAATCCAGATACGAAAGAGTATTTTGATACGCATGAGTTACATACTTTATATCATACGTTTTTCGCTACAGTTGAAAGTGCTGTTCGTTCTGAGCTCTTTGATATAATAGCTCATCTTGATAACATAAAAGTATTTAATTACCGGTTAGATGAGAATGAACAGCTTTCTTATTATAAGGAAATTGCGCGTGCGTTAGTACAAACGAATACCGCGACAGAAGTAAATGCGGGATTGTACTATCGCTATCCTGTGCGCGAAATGTGCCCAAGTCCGCTTTATTTACAAGTATTAGCTAAGTATGGAGTTCCGATTACTCTATCCTCAGATGCTCATTATCCGAATGATTTAGGAAAATATGTGGAAGAAAATATAAAGACATTACGCAATCATGATATTTCTCACATAGCTACATTTACGAAACGAGTAAGAACGATGAGATTGCTTGAGGAAGAAGTGGGAATTTCAAAATGAAGCACGATTTTTTGATGAAAACGACCCTTTTTGTTCAAAATAAGAAAGAATGAAAAGGAGGGTGGAAAATGGCGAAACAACAAAATAAACAAAAGGTACAAGCGGCAGATCAGGCTTATACTTCTGAAACGAATAATACAGCTAACTCAGTTATCGAGGAACAAATTAGCGATACAGTTGCAGAAGGAACAATCGATGCAAAGCTTGGGCAAGAATCGCAAGAGAAAGCGTAAGAAGAGGGGAGAGATGAATCTCCTCTTTTCTTATGGGTAAAAAGTGTCGATTTTCAAAACTATAATCAAATTCCTTGGTTTTTACATGTGGATTTCTTACAATGAAATATAAGAGATATCTTATTTTGTATAGAAGAGGTGTTAGTAGTGGCGAAAATATTAGTTGCAGGGAAAATTCCAGAAATCGGATTAGAACTATTAAAGGATCATGACGTAGAAATGTACGATAAAGAAGAGTTAATTTCTTTAGATGAATTAACAGAGCGTGTAAAGGATAAAGATGCATTGTTAAGCTTACTTTCTACAAAGGTGACGAAAGAAGTTATTGATGCGGCACCTCATTTAAAGATTGTTGCAAACTATGGTGCTGGTTACGACAATATTGATTTTACGTATGCAGGAGAAAAAGGAATTGTAGTATCGAATACACCAAAAGTATCAACTGAAGCGACAGCAGAATTAACATTTGCACTTCTTTTAGCAGCGGCACGTAGAATTCCTGAAGGGGATACGTTATGTCGTACAACTGGATTTAACGGCTGGGCACCATTATTTTTCTTGGGCCGTGAAGTGCACGGTAAGACAATTGGAATTATTGGCCTTGGAGAAATCGGGAGGGCAGTTGCAAAGCGTGCGAAAGCATTTGGAATGGATATTTTATATACAGGGCCAAATCGTAAGCCTGAAGCTGAAAGTGAACTGGGAGCAACATATGTAACTTTGGAAGAATTATTACAAACAGCGGACTTTATTACAATTAACTGTGCTTATAATCCGAAATTACATCATATGATTGATGAAGAACAGTTTAAAATGATGAAGAAAACAGCATATATTATAAATGCTTCACGTGGACCAATTATGCATGAATTTGCACTTGCTCATGCACTAAAAACGAATGAAATTGAAGGTGCAGCTCTTGATGTATTTGAATTTGAACCGAAAATTACAGAAGAGCTAAAAGGATTAAAGAATGTGGTACTTGCGCCTCACGTAGGGAATGCAACATTCGAAACGCGTGATGCGATGGCTGAAATGGCAGTAAGAAATATTTTAGCTGTATTAAACGGTGAAGAACCTGTAACACCTGTAAATCAAAAAGTATTGGTTACAAAATAAAGTGAAACTTTAATGAGTGGAGGGGCATCCTCTACTGATTAGTAGCCCTCGCCAACCGGGCTACGCGTAAATAGCGAGATAAAAAGAAACCTTCCAATTTCGGAAGGTTTCTTTTATTTTTCTTTATTTGCTTTTTTAGAAGGTCTTTGTCTAAGGAATTGAGATAGCATATACAAAATATATAGTGGAATGGCAATGAATAAGAAAACAGAAAAATTACCAAAACCTGTTTGGTACATTGTGATAATACTTCCAACTAAAAATAGTGTAATAATTATGCTATATCGTGGAATTGGTACATCTTTTAAACTTGGGATACGAACACGGCTCACCATTAAAAATGCGAACGTTACAAATACGGTAATGAGAACGATTTTTGGAATGGTATGTGAAAATAATGTTAAGAAAGCGACAAGCCCTCCTGCTGCAGTAATCGGAACTCCAGTGAAATATTTCATAGAAGTAGAAGATGGTGTTACATTAAATCGTGCTAAGCGATATGCTCCGAACAGAGGGAATAGTCCCGCTATGTATAGTCCAATGATTCCGTAGTTGGAAAAAGATGTGTAATACATTAAAACAGCAGGTGCTGCGCCAAATGTTACAACATCCGCGAGTGAATCAAGCTCTTTTCCCATTTGTGAATCAACGCGTAATAAACGAGCGACACGACCATCAAGACTGTCTAACATCATCCCGATCAGTACTAAAATAGCAGCTGATTTATAATATCCTAAAGATGCATAGCCGATTGATAAAAATCCGCTGTATAAATTTCCGAGCGTAAATAAGTTTGGAATAGCTGCTCTATACAAAATCTGATCCCTTGCTTTCTGTTATAAATTCTTAATTAGTGTATGAAAGTTTACTTATTTTATCATACCATAAATTTCTTTCTCATACGAAAAAAATTCCCAATTTGTGAAAGATTTGAAGTGTAAGTAAAAAAGAAGCAACTTTTCATAAAGTTGCTTCTTTCATTATTCAAATTTCGTTGTCATCGTTCCAGTTTTATATCGATTGTTAGGATCGAATCGTAATAAATCTCCATAAATCAGTTTGTCGGAGAGTTTTAAATCTGTTTTTGCTTTTTCAATATATGGCTGGCATAGTGCTACATCTGCCTCTTCACCTGAGCTTCTTTTGTAGCACATATTTTTTGTATAAACATAATCCTCTGTTACAAAACTACCATCGCGCATTACCATAAGAGGATCTTTTTCTTTTATAAATAAGTCAGTTCCAAATTCAACTGATTGATTCGTTTTAATACCAAGTAAATGAAGTAGTGTTGGTTTAATATCAATTTGTCCTGATACTTTAGAGACAACTTTTCCTTCTTGACCAGGTACATGAATAATGAGGGGGACGCGCTGTAATTGCATAGAATCAAATGGTGTAATAGCGTCTTTCCCAAGGAACTGAGCCATAGCTGCATTATGGTTTTCGGAAATGCCGTAGTGATCCCCATAAATGACAATAACGGAATTGTCGTATAGTCCTTCTTCTTTTAATTGGTTAATGAATAATTTGAGAGCTTCATCTGTGTAGCGAACCGTTGGGAAATAGCGGTTTAGAACACCGCTTTCCGAATTAAACTCATCAACATATTGATCTTCTGGATTTAGAAGAAATGGAAAATGGTTTGTTAAAGTAATAAATTTCGTATAGAACGGTTGCGGTAAAGATTTTAATTTTGGAATAGATTGTTCAAAGAACTCTTTATCTTTTAATCCCCAACCGACAGACATTTGTTCAGTGCCTACGTAATCATTTAAATTAAAATAACGATCATATCCAAGTGCAGGATACATTACATCACGATTCCAAAATGTTTTATCGTTTGAATGGAAGACAGCGGAAGAATATCCGTATTTCTTTAACTGTTCTGGTGTGGCAGTATATTCATTTGTTGCATGAGTAAAGAATACAGAACCACGGTCTAACGGATAAAGTGAGTTTTCAACGATAAATTCAGCATCGGAAGTTTTACCTTGTCCCGTTTGATGATAGAAGTTATCGAAGTAAAAACTATCTTTTATAAACTGATTTAAAAATGGAGTAATCTCTTTTCCATTTATTTTTTTATTAATAACAAAACTTTGTGTGGATTCCATTGAAATTAAAATTACATTTTTACCTTTTGCAGATCCGAATAAGTTTTTATCAACTTGCTTATCTTTTGCGTCAGTATAATTTTTAATTTCGGAGAATCCGTCGCCACTTGCAAATACACGTTCAGCCGAAGATTTAGATTGAAGTGTAATATCGAATAGATGATAGGTGTATAAACCTAAATTTTTCACGACAGTTTGACGATCAAATGAGCGTGAGAACATTTGTGGTTTATAAATAACTGAAACAGCAATTTGCAGTGCCAATAGCGCTGTTACACCACTAAAGAAAGTCCGTTTCTCAGAACGAGAAAGTGGCGTTGTATCACAAAATGATGGGAATTTACGTGAAATAAAAATTAAAATAATTGCATCTGCAAATAAAAGTAATGTCTTGTACGTAAAGAGCTCTTTAATGCTCGTTCCTAAGTCAGCCATATTATTTGTTTGGAATAAAACAGGGAAAGTAACAAAATCGTTATAGAACCCGTAAAACATTGCATTTCCAAATAAAATAAATGACAGTATAAAACTAATTCCAATAATAATTCGGTTACGGTACTTAGATGCAAGTAAAGCGAAACCAAAAAATAAAAGTAATGAAGCTAGTGGATTAATAAAAAGCATAAATTCTTCAAATAAATTATCAATTTTAATATCAAATGCTAGCTTGTACACAATATATGTTTTAATCCATAATAAAACGACTGCAACTAGTGCAAATCGCAGTTTTGGAAACAGATTTTGTAGCATAATATACTCCTCTCCTAAAAGCAGGACAGTTCTTGTGAGCCGGTTTGATTAGCGCCTCATTTTATATATACGAACAGTCCTTTGTTATTATGTTTATTATACTATGAGTATCATTATACGAAAATAAAAGAGAGTTGTGGGCTTTTTTATAATAATTGAGTAGAAAAAGGGCAGTGGGAGACAATAAAACGGAGTTTCTATGTATGATAATTATCGTGCGCAGAAAGAATCGAGTAATAAAACGGAGGTTATAATGCGAAAATTATTATATTTTATAGTATGCAGTAGTGTTATACTTTTTTCCTCACCGAGTATGTCAGTAGCGCAATATGATGCACCCCTTATGGAAGATGCACTTTATTCTGTTTTATTTCCAAAAATAAATAAGGCAATTGAAAAACAATATGGGAATTTGAAACCTTATCAATGTCCTAAAATCATCCGTTTAAAAAAAGTGTATAGTGGCACATATTTATTTCAAGCGGTTATTGAAGTGACGAAGTATGAACAGGTTGGTGGGAAAATTGTTCCACCATTCGAAAAAGTAACAATTACTTTTAATAACGAAGAAGGCGAATGGGAAGTGACAAATATAGTAGTAAAGCGCTTACCAAATGATACGAAATTAAACTGTAAAAAAACAATATAAAAAATTGTTTGACAAATAAAATGGTCCTTTGGTATTGTTAATAGCAACAATTAGATGTTTGAAAATTAAATAGACTTACCTCATCTACTCTCAAAGGTAGAGGCCGCAATAGGAAAGAGTAAGCTATGGGAGATTTAGTGGAATCTGTGATCATAGGTTGAAAGGGACTATTGCCGAAATATAAGAATAACCACGTTATTCTTATATTGGTACTGCATTGAATAAATGTAGTACTGTCATAAAATTTATTTTATGGAGAGCTATTTGGAGATGTTGATGCGGTTTCTTATTTTGAGAAGATAACAACTCGTTTATTTTTTCAATATATATTTTTCCTAATAAGAAACGCGTGTGAACATTGTTCCGCGCGTTTTTTGTCTATCTAAAAGCGTGCTGCAATGAATAGAAGATTGGGGTTATGAGTTTTAGAGGAAATAAGGGAGGAATTTAAATGTATTTACACGGCACAAGCCGAATCAATGGGCAAGGACACTTAGAAATTGGAGGGTGCGATACGACGCAGCTAGCAAAACAATACGGAACACCACTTTATGTATACGATGAAGAGTCAATTCGAGGGAAATGCCGTGCGTTTCATCGTGCTTTTAAAGAGAGTGGTTTCTCTTATCAAGTAGCATATGCAAGCAAGGCGTTCTTGTGCATGGAGATGTGCCGAGTAGCTCGCGAAGAGAATATGTCTTTAGATGTTGTTTCTGGAGGAGAATTATATACTGCGCTCCAAGCTGGTTTTCCGGCATCGCGTATTCATTTTCACGGAAATAATAAAACAGAAGAAGAAATGATTATGGCTCTTCAGGCGAATATCGGTTGTTTTGTAGTAGATAATTTCTTAGAATTAGAAATCTTACATGATTTAGCAATGCAACATGGGAAATTTGTGAACATATTAATCCGTGTAACGCCTGGAGTAGAGGCACATACACACGAATATATAACAACAGGTCAAGAAGATTCGAAATTTGGATTTGGTGTTTCAAATGGTCAAGCGATGCAGGCAATTGAGCTTGCCTTGCAAAAATCAAATTATAATGTGCTAGGAATTCACTCGCACATCGGATCACAAATATTTGAAACGGCTGGTTTTGTTCGAGCAATTGAAGTTCTTCGCCAATTTTTAGAAGAAGTGAGAGAGCAAATGAATTATGTAGTAAAAGTGTTAAATGTGGGCGGAGGATTCGGAATACGCTACACAGAGTCAGATACGCCATTAACTCTTGAGACATATGTGCGAGCTGTAACAAGTGCAGTGAGAGAACAATTTACAGTATGTGAATATCCGCTGCCAGAAATATGGGTTGAACCAGGTCGTAGCATTGTAGGTGATACTGGAACGACAATTTATACAGTCGGATCTGTGAAAGACATTCCTGGTATTCGGAAATATGTATCAGTGGATGGCGGAATGACAGATAATTTAAGACCTGCCTTATATAGCGCGCGTTATGAAGCGATACTAGCGAATCGAGGGAATGATGCGAATGAGGAACTCGTTTCGATTGCTGGGAAATGCTGTGAGAGTGGAGACATGCTGATTTGGGATATTAATCTACCGAAAGTTGCTTCTTCCGATTTACTAGCAGTTTCTTGTACGGGGGCATATGGGTACTCGATGGCCAATAATTATAATCGTATTCGAAGACCGGCCGTCGTCTTTGCGAAAGGCGGAACATCGCAAATTGTTGTAGAGCGTGAAACATATGAAAATATTATTGGGAACGATCGCATACGTATTAAAGAGCTTATTTAAATAGGGAAAAGGAGTTGTACGGATGGGCAATTCCTTTTTTATAAAGTGAAATAAAATAATTAAAATATATCGGAAAACTAGGATTGAAAAAAATCAGAATTGTGATAAAATACAAATACAAAGCTTATCAAGAGAAGCTGAGGGAACTGGCCCTACGAAGCTCGGCAACCTGCTTATAGAAAGCAAGGTGCTAAATCCAGCAAAATGGAATCCATTTTGAAAGATAAGGTAAAATATATTACCGAACAGTCTTTTCGAAATGGAAAAGATTTTTTTTATGAATAAAAAGGGGGGCTGTTTGCGTGAGCGTACGGGAACATTTTGATGAAGTGTCCGAAAAAATTCAAACGATGCTTGCTGATATGAAATATGGTTCAATTACAATTGTTGTGCAAGATGGAAAAGTGATTCAATTAGAGAAAAGTGAAAAGGTCCGTTTAAAGTAAAAAGCGCTGACTAGAAAAACTAGAGGCGGTTTTAATCTATTTTTAATAGGTTAAAGCCGTCTTTTTGCTTTTACAGGGGGAAAAAACATGTTGACGTACGAAACGTGGAAAGAAAATAGTGTTTCATTTTCTGAAGAAGATGAAACGAAGGGTGCGTTATCGGTATTAAGTTGGGCTTATAGAGAGTATAAAGATGAAATTGTATATGCATGTAGCTTTGGGGTGGAGGGAATGGTTTTATTGCATCTTATAAACCAAGTAAATCCATCTGCTAAAGTTGTATTTTTAGATACAAATGTTCATTTTCAAGAAACGTACGAATTAATTAAGAAGGTACGCGAGAGATTTCCTTCATTAAAGATTATAGAAAAACAGCCAGAACTTACACTTGATGAACAAGCGAAGCTTCATGGAGAGAAGTTATGGGAAAGTAATCCGAATCTTTGCTGTAAGATAAGAAAAATTTTGCCGCTAGAAAAATCATTAGCAGCCGAAAAAGCGTGGATATCAGGCCTTAGAAGGGAACAATCAGAAACGCGTAAGCATACACAGTTTATAAATCAAGATCGTCGTTTTCAATCTATTAAAGTTTGTCCGCTCATTCATTGGACTTGGAAAGAAGTTTGGCGATATGTATACAAACATAGTTTGCCATATAACCCATTGCATGATGTTGGCTATCCGAGTATTGGGTGTGAGAAATGTACATTACCTGTAGGTGATGGTGGCGACTCAAGAGATGGAAGATGGGCTGGGAAAATGAAGACAGAATGTGGACTTCACTTTCAATGAGATAGATTTTGAAATAAAGCTAAGAAGGGATATAAAAAGATGAGTACAACAAATGAATTAGTAAATCGCATTGATGAAACATATGACATATCGAACATTGTAAAGGGAATCGAGCTAGACAAAATTGCACTTAGTGATTTAGAACTTTTGGCGACAGGAGGATATAGCCCTCTTACAGGATTTTTAGGGAAGAGAGATTATGACTCAGTAGTAGAAACGCTTCGTTTAGCAAATGGTAGTGTATGGAGTATACCGATTACATTACCGGTAACAGAAGAAGTAGCAGAGAAACTGCAGGTTGGAGAGAAAGTAAAACTTGTCAACGCCGGAAATGTATATGGTGTCATTCAAATAGAAGATATTTTTGTGCCAGATAAAGAAAAAGAAGCGTTACTTGTATATAAAACGCCGGATGAGGCTCATCCAGGAGTGAAAAAATTATATGAACGATCAAATGTTTACGTTGGAGGAGCGATTACTCTGATAAAACGCTTTGAAAATAATCTATTTCCTTCTTATCATTTAGATCCAATTGAAACGAGAGAAGGATTTAAAAAACGGGGTTGGAAAACAGTAGTCGGATTTCAAACGAGAAACCCGGTACATCGTGCCCATGAGTATATTCAAAAGTCGGCACTTGAAATTGTAGATGGTCTCTTTTTAAACCCGCTCGTTGGTGAAACAAAATCAGATGACATTCCTGCTGATGTAAGGATGGAAAGTTATGAAGTATTACTACAGCATTACTATCCAAAAGATCGTGTTTTTTTAGGGGTATTTCCTGCAGCGATGCGATATGCAGGTCCAAGGGAAGCGATATTTCATGCATTGGTAAGAAAGAATTTTGGGTGTACCCACTTTATTGTAGGGCGTGATCATGCTGGGGTAGGAGACTATTACGGAACATACGAAGCACAGGAAATCTTTACGAATTTTACAGTAGAAGAGTTAGGGATTACGCCGCTATTCTTTGAACATAGTTTTTACTGTACGAGATGTGAAGCGATGGCTTCAACGAAAACGTGTCCGCACGGAAAAGAGGACCGTGTCATTTTATCAGGTACAAAAGTAAGAGAAATGTTAAGAAATGGTGAGATTCCGCCAAGTACATTTAGTCGTAAAGAAGTAGTGGAAGTGCTAATTAAAGGTTTGAAAAAAGAAGTAGTAACAGAATAGGGAGAGAACGACATGGATACGAATATTACTTGGCATACAGCTTCTGTTTCAAAAGATGAGAGAAGAGTGAAGAATGGGCATCATAGTTTTGTAATTTGGTTTACTGGTTTATCAGCTTCGGGTAAATCTACAGTAGCGAATGCGGTTGCTCGTAAACTATTTGAAAAGAATATTGGAAATTATGTGTTAGATGGGGATAATATTCGCCACGGTTTAAATAAAGACTTAGGTTTTTCTGAAAGTGATCGTATGGAAAATATAAGACGTATTGGTGAAGTGGCGAAGCTATTTGTAGAGCAAGGTACTGTTGTTCTTACAGCGTTCATTTCACCATTTCGAGTAGATCGAAAACAAGTTAGGGATCTATTAGCGGCAGATGAGTTTATTGAAGTCTTTGTGAAGTGTCCGATTGAAGAGTGTGAGAAACGTGATCCGAAAGGACTTTATAAAAAGGCGAGAAAAGGTGATATTAAAGAGTTTACGGGAATTGATTCACCGTATGAGGAACCAGAACAAGCGGAATTAATTGTAGAAACGCACAAGTATTCTATTGAAGAATGTGCAGAACAAATCGTGAAATACTTACAAGAGCGTAGTTTTATATAGGGGGATTGAAAAATGAGCTATGAAAAAGTATGGGCTAATAATGAAAAATTAAATCAGACTGAGAAAAATAAATTAGAAAAAGATGGTTTGGAAATTTTTAGTGATATTCCATACTACGCAGAAAATGGATTCGAATCTATTCCGAAAGAAGAGTGGGACGCATTTAAATGGGCAGGATTGTATTTGCAAAGACCGAAAGAAGCTGGCTATTTTATGATGCGTGTAAATATTCCTTCAGGGATTATTACAAACGTGCAGGCAGAAGTGCTTGCTTCTATCGCTGAAGATTATGGACGCGATGTAATAGATATTACGACAAGACAGGCGATTCAGTTTCATTGGTTAGAAATTCAGCAAATTCCAGATATTTTTAAAAGATTAGCAAGAGTTGGATTATCTTCAGCAGGGGCGTGTGGTGATATTACGCGTAATATTACAGGTAATCCACTTGCTGGAATTGATGCGAATGAACTGTTTGATACAACGCATATTGTGAAAGAGGTATATGACTATTTCCAACATAATGAAGAGTTTTCTAATCTACCACGTAAATTTAAAATGTCTATTAGTTCTAACATTTATAATTCAGCAAATGCAGAGATTAACTGTGTTGCATTTACACCTGCTACGAAAGAAATAGATGGTGAGAAAAAAGTTGGTTTTCATATAAAAGTAGGCGGAGGCTTATCAGCTCGTCCGTACTTAGCGGAAGAATTAGATGTATTCGTTCTACCAGAAGAAGTGAAGGCAGTATCGATTGCAATTGCTACTATATTCCGTGATTTTGGATATCGTGAAAAACGTCACTTAGCACGTTTGAAATTTCTTATCGCTGACTGGGGCGCTGAGAAATTTAAAGAGAAACTAGTAGAATACACAGGCCCATTGCAAAGTAAAGGGGAAAGTGCTCTCAAAGGCTGGAATGCAGGATATTTTTATGGTGTTCAAGATCAAAAACAAGAAGGATTAAAGTATGTCGGCTTTAATGTACCGGTAGGGCGTTTACATGCAGAGGAAATGTTTGAGATTGCAAGCATTGCAAAGAAATATGGAAACGGGCAAATTCGAACTTGTAACTCTCAAAACTTTATTGTTCCGAATATTCCGCCAGAAAATATTGAAGGACTATTAAGTGAACCGTTGTTTGAAGCAATTTCTGCAAGTCCAAAATCCTTTATCGGTCATGCGGTTTCATGTACTGGTATTGAGTATTGTAATCTTGCGTTAGTAGAAACGAAAGAAAGATTACGCAAAATCGCAGAGTACTTAGATACACAAATTGCACTTGATGTACCAGTTCGAATTCATATGGTAGGATGCCCGAATTCCTGTGGTCAACGTCAAATTGCTGATATTGGTTTGCAAGGAGTGAAACTGAAAACAAAGGAAAAGGGAATCGTTGAGGCGTTTGAAATATATGTGGGCGGAACGCTATTAGACGGAGGAGCATATAACGAAAAATTAAAAGGGAAAATAGATGGAGAAGATTTGCCGGATGTTCTCGTGTCCTTTTTAAGTTATTTCCAAAAGAATAAATTACTAGCCGAAACGTTTTATGATTTCGTCGGACGTGTTGGAGTGGAAGAATTACAAATTGTACTAAATCGTGTAGTAGAAGAAGTAATAGCGTCTTAGGAGGGACAATATGGATTTATATCGATTTGAAGCTGTATTAGCGAATAGTGTTGTTCCGATAGTCGTTGTTGCTCAAAGTGAAGAACACGCATTTAAGCTTGCGGAGATTGAGCTTGAAAAGCATTTTTTACCGTTGCCAGAAGTAAAGGAGATTTCTTTGTTTGAAAAAAAGAAGATTCGAAAAGGTGCGGCATTTGTTGTTCATGAGTAAACAACATTGTAATACGAAAGTATTCTAACTTCCATTCATATAAAAGGATGGAAGTTTCACTTTAATAGTAGAAATGAGGAGAGATGATGGGGAAGGTTTATATCGTTGGAGCGGGTCCTGGTGATCCGGATTTAATTACTGTTAAAGGGTTGAGATGCATCGAGAAGGCCGATGTTATTTTGTACGATCGTCTCGTAAATAAAGAATTGCTCTCTTATGCAAAGCCTGAAGCGGATTTAATTTATTGCGGGAAACTCCCAAATTATCACACGATGAAGCAAGAGACAATTAACACATTTCTTATTAAATATGCGAAAAAAGGAAAAGTTGTAACGAGGCTTAAGGGCGGAGATCCATTTGTATTTGGAAGAGGTGGAGAAGAAGCTGAAGCGTTAGCGAAGCAAAGTATCCCATTTGAAATTATTCCTGGTATTTCAGCTGGGATAGCTGCTCCTGCTTATGCTGGAATTCCAGTAACGCATCGCGATGCAAGTGCAAGTTTTGCTGTTGTGACAGGGCACCGGAAAGAAGGGGCTGAAGAGGAAGTGAAGTGGGAAAGTTTAGCGAAAGGTGTAGATACATTAGCGGTCTATATGGGGGTTAGTAATTTACCTTACATATGTGAACAACTAATAAAACACGGAAAAGATCAAAGTGCACCTGCCGCTATCATTGAGTGGGGAACGACATCTATGCAGCGTACTGTTACAGCGACGTTAGGAACAATTGTAGATGTTGCCAAAAAAGAACGAATTCAAAATCCGAGTATGATTGTTATTGGAGAAGTTGTCCGTTTTAGAGAAAAGATACATTGGTTTGAGAAACAAGCGGAAAATGCATATCCAGTAAGCGGAGTATTGTAAAATGAAGGCTGTCTTGTATATATGTCATGGAAGCCGTTTGAAAGCAGCAAAAGAAGAAGCGGTTGCATTTATTACGTCATGTATGAACCGTGTAGAGGCAAATATTCAAGAAGTTTGTTTTTTAGAGCTAGCGAGTCCTTCTATTGAAGAAGGATTTCGTGCATGTGTGAAGCGTGGTGCTACAGAGATTGTCGCTATTCCTGTTTTTTTATTAGCAGCAGGACATGTAAAGAAAGATATTCCGCTTGAATTACGAAAGTTAAACGAAGAATATCCGGATATCAAAATAGTGTATGGTAATCCATTTGGTGTATCAGAAGTGCTTGTAAAAGCGGTATATAACGGAAGTGGCATTAAAGACTATGAAGAAGAAGTAACACTTTTGCTTGTTGCAAGAGGGAGTAGTGATCCGGAAACTTTACAAGACATAAAGTGGATTTCTTCTTTATTTCAAAAAGAAGAGAACATTAAAGAGGTGGAAGTTTGTTATTTAGCAGCCGCGGAGCCGAAGTTTGATGAGAAGTTGAAAGAAATTGTAGAACAAAAAGAACGGAACATTGTTGTGTTACCTTACTTATTATTTACAGGTTTACTCATGAAACATGTTGAGAAAGAAGTGCGTCAATATGAGTCGGAAGAGATAAAAATAAGTCCATATTTAGGAAAGAATGTAGCGTTTCGAGAGATGTTAATTCAGAAAACAGAGGAAATATTGAAGGGGGATCAATATGTATCCACTTACAGTGCGAGTTGATAAGAAACGTGTTGTTGTCATTGGTGGAGGGAAAGTAGCAGGGTTTAAAATTATTCCTTTACTAAAACAAGGTGCGGATATAGTTGTGGTAAGTACAGAATTAGATGCGAATTTAGTGAAACTTGTAGAAGAAAAGCAAATTCGTTGGTATCAAAGAGAGTATGAGAAAAGTGATATTAAAGATGCTTTTTTAGTAGTTGCAGCGACTAGCGATTCGATACTAAATGAACAAATTGCTGAAGATGCCGCAGTGAATCAATTGGTAAATGTTATTACGAATCCGGAAAGTGGAAATGTTCATTTTCCGGCGGCAATTCATCGTGGACTACTTAATGTAGCTGTTTCTACTGGAGGGGCAAGTCCGAAACTTGCAAAAAAAATTCGTGATGATATCGCAAATAAATATGATGAGACATATGAAGCGTATCTTAATTTTTTATATGAAGTAAGAATAAAAGTGAAAGAATTACAAGTAGATAAGCGGCAGAGAAATATATTATTACAAGAAGTATTAAAGTCAGTATATGTTCTAAATGGAGAAAAAAGAGAATTGTTTTTACAAGAATTAGAGAGAAAGGTTCATATAGGATAATGAATAAATTGTGCTTTACAACTATAAGAATATAATTTATAATCACAAGTAACTTCAATAGATGAAATCGATGAGCAAGAAGAGTACGTATATTTGAGGCGTTCAGAGAGCTGGGGTAAGGTGTGAGCCCGGTACGATAAAATATACAGAATGGGCTTGCGAGAGGTATGCTGAACATTGCAGTAGGCAACCCGGGTTCCGCCGTTAAAAGGATAGAGTATCGGAATTTTCCTGTACTTGAACAAGTGGGATTTATCAATCCAATTGAGGTGGTACCACGGTATTTATATTACATATATCGTCCTCTACATGCATATTTGCGTGTAGGGGACTTTTTTATTTTCTAAAGGAGGTGTGCGAGTATGAAATGAAAGTGTATAATTGGTAAAAGTTTAAATATTCAGAAAAGGAGAAATTATAATGAAAGAAACACAGCAATGGACGTCGAAAATAGGCTTTGTACTCGCAGCAGCGGGAGCCGCAGTAGGTCTTGGGGCAATATGGAAGTTTCCATATGTTGCAGGTAATGGAGGGGGAGGCGCGTTCTTCCTTGTATTCTTACTATTAACTTTATTTATTGGTATGCCTCTTCTTGTAGCTGAATTTGTTATTGGCCGTAGTACTCAAAAAGAGGCAGTTACAGCTTATAAAGTATTAGTACCAAATAGCAAGTTATATCCTTGGATTGGTCGTATGGGGGTTGTTACTTGTTTTAGCGTACTATCTTTTTATAGTGTTGTAGGTGGATGGATTTTACTTTATTTATACTATAGTGTCACAGGTAGTTTCTGGAACGGAGTAGTCGATTATGGGCAATTGTTTGCTGAAACAATTGCAAATCCAGTAAGTGCGATTGGGGCGCAATTCATTTTTATGCTTTGTACCATTTTTGTTGTTAGTAAAGGTGTGGAAAAAGGCATAGAAAAGGCAAGTAAGTACATGATGCCGCTATTATTCATTTTATTTATTGCTATCATTATTCGTGCGTTAACACTTGATGGTGCTATGGCTGGGGTAGAGTTCTTCTTAAAACCAGATTTTTCAAAGCTTACAGCAGATACGATTTTATATGCGATGGGACAATCTTTCTTCTCACTAACGGTAGGTGCCTCGGTAATGGTAACGTATAGTTCGTATTTAAAGAAAGAAGAGCATTTAGCTAAATCAGCAACATCTATTGTAAGTTTAACTGTATTTGTTACAGTACTTGCAGGATTAGCGATTTTTCCGGCGATTTTCGCATTAGGAGTTAAACCGACAGAAGGACCAGGGCTACTGTTTATCGTTCTTCCTGCTGTCTTTGCGAAAATTCCATTTGGACAATTTTTCTTCATTATGTTTTTAGTTTTATTCTTCTTTGCGACTTTAACATCTGCGATTTCAATGCTTGAAATTGTAGTAGCATCTGTTGCGAAAGATAATGAGAAGAAGCGTCCGTCAGCTTCGTTATTAATTGGTATTCTTATTTTTGCAGTTGGAATTCCATCAGCGTTATCGTTTGGAATTATGAGTGATGTGAAAATATTTGGTAAGACATTCTTTGATTTTGTCGATTTTTCGGTAAGTAATGTGTTACTGCCACTCGGAGTACTAGCCATTTCGCTATTCGTACCAAATAAAATGAGTAAAGAGTTATTAATGAAAGAATTAGAAGTTACGGAAACGAAAGGGAAAACATTATTTAACATTTGGTTCTTCTTACTTCGTTATGTTATTCCGGTAACTGTAATTATCGTATTTTTAAATGCGGTAGGCGTATTTAAAATGTTTGCATAATAAAAAGACGGAGATTTCTCCGTCTTTTTATTATGTTGTAGAAGTATTTAATAAGCGATTATATGCTTTATAAGCTGTGACAACTGCGATAAATGATCCAATTAAAAATAACGCTGAGCCGCCGAATGTAAATAATCGGCCGATGTATGTTTCTCTAGCTTCTTCTATTTCTTCTTGTAATTGTGTATTCATATTAATCACCCCGCAAAATATAGGCATTTAGTTGTAGTTTATGTAAAATGCCTACAAAGTGTGAAATGGTAGTAAAAAAACTCGGTATGCACCGAGTTTTTTTATAATCCGATATAAGGAGACGGATCAACTGCGTTTGTCTTACCAACATTCCATTCTCCAATATGAAGTTCGAAGTGTAAATGTTGTCCGTAAGATTGACCGGTATTTCCCATAAAGCCAAGTTGGTCGCCTTGTTTTACAGTTTGTCCATTGGATACAGAGCGGCTACTCATATGTGCATACACTGTCGTATATGTTTTTCCGTTAACACGGTGAGATAAGTAAACAACGTTTCCGTAACTAGAGGATAATTCTGAACGGATAACAACGCCATCTGCAGCGGCAATAATTGGAACTGTTCCCGGAGCTGCGATATCGATTCCTTTATGGTTATCTAAAGAACGTGTGCCGAATCCAGAAGTTTTTGATCCAGCCGCTGGTTTAATAAATCCACCTTTGTTCGTATCTTGCGGTGTTGGTGCGGATTGTGTGCTTTCTTTAGCAGAAGCGGCGGCTTGTTTTTTTGCTTCCTCAGCCTTGCGTGCCTCTTCCGCTTTCCGAGCTTCTTCCGCACGTTTTTCTTCTTCAATTGCTTTTTGAACAGCTTGACGCTGGTTTTCTAAAATACCTTGTGACTCTTCTAATCCTTCAATCTCGGAATCTACTTTTGATACTTTCGTATGTAGATCTTTAATAAGAGTTTGTTGCTGTTGTTGGTTATTTTGTAACTCTTGTTGTTTTTGCTCTAATTTTTGTTCAGATTCTTTCAGTTGTTGCTCTTTTTTCTCAACAGCCTCTTTTTCTGTCGTTACAGCATGTTGATCATCTGTTTGCTTTTTCACAATATCGGTATCGTTATTTAAAATTAAACTTACAGAATACATATTATCAACAAGATCAGCGATATTTGCAGAACTTGTTAATACTTCTGTAATGATACTCGTACGAGGCTTCTCTTGCATAGATTGTAGTCGTTGTTTAATAACCTCTTGACGTGTATCTATGTTTGTTTGTAATTGCTCTATATGTTTCTTTTTTTCAGCAATTGCTTGCTGCGTTTTGCTAATTTCTTTTTTTGTATCGTTTAATTCAGCTTCGTTTTTATTAATAGAAGTAGTTAATTCGTCGATTTTTTTTTGTAATTCCTGGATTTCTTTTTCTATTTGTTCTTTCTCAGCTGATTTATTTTGTAAGTCATTTTGTTTGCCTTCTAATTCGGATTGAATATTAGATAATTTATTTTCATTCGTTTCAGCGTATACGGGTGAAAGTAACGGGGAAACGAAAATCGTTCCAGCTGCTAAAACACTAAATGCTGCAAATTTCTTTTTCATTGTTGTCTTGCTCCTTTCCCTATGAATGTATATATCATAAGAAGAAGAAGGGTGTCTATCGTTGTAATCATAATGTAAAGAAAACTTTATAAATTTGCTAAGTTTTGTCGGAATTTAGTATCTTTTCGTAGTGTTTGTCATAAAGTGAAATTTTTGCATGCATACAAAAATGCACCATTTTCTATTTTGTTCTAAAAAAAACATGGGAAATGATGGAGTTTTCGATGGTGAAACATTACTTTAAAAACCTTTAAATCACTAGTGAGGGATCGTTCTCATGTTAGGTTTTCTTACATGGGTTTTATTTTTGTCAAGAAAATTATTTGCATTCGGGCAAACTTATTTTGTTGTCAGATTTTAAATTTTGATTTATGATTTTTAACAGGGACAAAATGTAGTGAATTGTCGAATAATATGTAATACTCTTAATTTCATGTTTTATAGAAATAGAATGAGAGATAGAGTGACACATCGAAGAGGGGGTTACAACAAATATGAAAAGAATAGGACTTGCATGGCAAATTTTAATAGGACTTGCGCTTGGTATTGCAGTTGGGGCGATTTTCTTTGGCAATCCGGAAGTGGTGAGTTACTTACAACCAATTGGTGATATTTTCATCCGATTAATTAAGATGATCGTTGTACCGATTGTTGTAGCAAGTATTGTTGTTGGGGTTGCTGGTGTTGGCGATGTTAAGAAGTTAGGCCGACTAGGCGGAAAAACAATTCTTTACTTTGAAATTATTACAACGATTGCAATTGCTGTTGGTCTATTAATAGCGAACATTTTCCAACCTGGAAAAGGCGTTGATATGGATAAATTAACAAAGACTGATATTTCTAAATATACAGAAACAACAGCTCAAGTGCAAAGTCATTCGTTTGCGGATACGTTTGTAAATATTGTTCCGACGAACATTATGAAATCATTAGCTGAAGGTGATATGCTTGCTATTATCTTCTTCTCAGTATTATTTGGTTTAGGTGTAGCAGCGATTGGTGAGCGTGGTAAACCAGTTCTACAATTTTTCCAAGGTGTAGCTGACGCAATGTTTTATGTAACGAACCAAGTTATGAAATTTGCACCATTTGGTGTATTTGCATTAATTGGTGTTACAGTTTCTACATTCGGATTAGCTTCATTAATTCCATTAGGGAAATTACTCATTGTAGTATATGGGGCAATGATATTCTTCGTTGTAGTTGTATTAGGACTTACAGCGAAAATCTTTGGAATAAACATTTTCCAATTCTTTAAGATTTTAAAAGACGAGCTGATCTTAGCGTATTCTACAGCAAGTTCAGAAACGGTTTTACCGAAAATTATGGAGAAAATGGAGAAATTCGGTTGTCCGAAAGCAATTACATCTTTCGTTATTCCAACAGGTTATTCATTTAACTTAGATGGATCAACGTTATATCAAGCAATTGCGGCAATTTTCTTAGCGCAAATGTACGGTATTGAATTATCCATTACACAACAAATTACGTTATTACTTGTATTAATGGTTACATCAAAAGGTATCGCGGGTGTACCGGGCGTATCATTCGTTGTATTATTAGCAACACTTGGTACAGTAGGTATTCCAGCTGAAGGTTTAGCGTTTATTGCAGGTATTGACCGTATTCTTGATATGGCTCGTACAGCAGTTAACGTTGTAGGTAACTCTTTAGCGGCTGTAGTTATGTCTAAGTGGGAAGGTCAATATGACGCTGAAAAAGGACAAGCCTATTTAAAAGAGATATCTGAAAAGGGTCAAGCAGCTTAATTATAATATGAACAAGCTCTCACATAATATGTGGGGGCTTTTCTATATATAGAAGAGGAGCGGGCGTAATGAAACGTAAATATGGTGACGGTTCTTCGTGGAAGCGACTAATAGAGAAGGATTATAGGGTTAAGCAAGTAGAGGATGGAATGTTAGGAATACTGGACATAAAAAAGGTGAGAGAACCTAGTCATAAAGAATACAACGGTAAAAATCTTTGCATTGCAGGTGATGGGTATACATGGATGCAATATTTTATAAACGGCAAAAACTTTGCAATTACAGCTATGTTAGATGATCAGCAAAAATTAGTGCAATATTATATCGATGTGACGAAAGAATATAAAATAGACGAGCGTGGTTTACCTTATTTTGATGATTTATATTTAGATGTCGTATTGTTACCAAACGGTGAGATTTATGTATTGGATGAAGATGAGTTAGAGGATGCCTATAAAATTGGTGATGTTACAAAGGAAGAATATGAGTTAGCATGGAATACAACAAAATGGATTATCGCGACGATAAAAAACAGAAAATTTTATTGGATCTCAATATTGGATAAAGAAATCAAAAAGTTAAAATGATTGGTTTATTCATATTTTTGTATAATTACCAAAAAAATCTATACAAAAAATAATTGACTTTTGTTTTGTAAGCGAGTAAAGTTAGGAAAGAAATTATTATTAAAAAATAAATATGAAACCTTCTTATAAAGAGAGGCGGAGGGACTGGCCCTACGATGCCTCGGCAGCGGACTCGATTTCAGAGTGCTGTGCCAAATCCAGCAAGCATGTGCTTGAAAGATGAGAAGAGTGTTTCTTATAGATGTATAAGACCTCTTCTCATCGGAAGAGGTCTTTTGTTATTCACTAGAAAAGGTTGAAAACTAGGGAGAGATGATACTTTGAAAGAAACGAGAGGAAATGGTTTAGCGTTATTACCACTTGGAATATTTTTGGCGCTATTTATTGGTTCTGGAATTATTACAGGTGATTTCTATAAATTGCCGATACTTGTAGCAATTTCAATTGCTGTAGGAATTGCTTTAGTGATGAATCGTAAAGAAAGCTTTAATGTGAAAGTAGAACGATTTGCTAAAGGTGCAGGAAATCCGGATATTATGATTATGGTATTAATTTTTGTACTTGCAGGGGCGTTTTCTGAAACAGCAAAAGGAATGGGCGGAGTTGATTCAACTGTTAATTTAGCGTTATCTATTTTGCCACCAGGATTTATCGTTGCTGGAATTTTTGTTATAGGGGCATTTATTTCATTAGCGATGGGAACTTCAATGGGAACAATTGCAGCACTAGCACCAATTGCTGTAGGTATTAGTGGGCAAACTGATATCTCAATTGCACTTGCGATGGCTACTGTTGTGGGCGGAGCGATGTTTGGTGATAATTTATCATTTATTTCAGATACAACAATTGCTGCTGTTCGTTCACAAGGAACAGAAATGAAAGATAAGTTTAAAACGAACTTTTTAATTGTATTACCAGCCGCTATTATTACAATTGTGCTATTAGTAATAATTACTTTAGGAAGTGATACACAAGTTAAAGCCCATAGTTTTGACTGGATAAAGATTTTACCGTATGCAGGAGTACTTATTACCGCGCTACTTGGCTGGAATGTACTTATTGTGTTAACTGGTGGAACTGTATTATCTGGCGCTATCGGTCTTATAGATGGAAGTTACACGTTGGAGAGTTTCTTTAAAAGTGTAACGACTGGAATGGGCGGTATGATGGAGTTAGTATTACTTGCCATTTTAATCGGTGGTATGGTCGAACTGATCCAATATAATGGTGGTATTCAATATTTAATGAATCTTTTAACGCGTAATATTCGTTCGAAAAAAGGAGCAGAGTTCGGTATTGCTGGCTTAGTGAGTATGACGAATATGTGTACAGCAAATAATACAATATCTATCATTTTTACAGGTCCGCTTGCGAAAAATATTGCAGATGAATATGAAATTGATCCACGAAAATCAGCGAGTGTACTAGATTTATTCTCTTGCTGTATACAAGGATTAATTCCGTACGGTGCACAAATGTTAACAGCGGCAGGGTTCGCCGCATTATCTCCAATTGAGCTGTTACCATATGCGTTTTATCCGATTTTAGTTGGAGTATGTGGTATCATGTCGATTCTAATTGGGTTTCCAAGGTTTTCGAAGGTAACTGAAAAAAAGCAATATCATAAAACTGCATAACATAAAGAGACATTTATTATTAGCAGTTGAAAACGCTCGGAGAACATTCTCTGAGCGTTTTTTATTATTTATAAATCCTTTTTCAAATAGTAGTGCTTATAATCTCTTCCTACGTTATCGAGGATACCATACTCTTTATAACCGTATTTTTTATAGAAATCTAATGCTTGAAAGCTTAAAGTGTCAACTTTTATAAAATCACAATTTCTTTCTAAAGCGATTTTTTCTACTTCTAATAACAGTTTAGTTCCATACCCTAATGCACGTATATCTTCATCCATGATAAAAGAGTGAATCTCTAACCAATTCCAACAGACTTCACCTAATATCCCCCCGCGTATTTTACCATTTTCATCTTTAAGAAATAAATGAATCTCTAAGTATCTGTCTCTTAAATCAGATGGAAAGTGCTTTAAATTATATTCATAAAGCTGATTGTTTATATAGTTTTTAGCGGCGGTATTGATTTCTTTCGTAATGTGTAAATTCATGATATATCCCCTTTAATTTAAATATAGCTTTCTGATT